>NZ_JBHSPB010000006.1:0-30249 GCF_042656465.1 Streptomyces gamaensis | reverse complement strand
CGCCCGTACGTCCACGGTGGACGTACGGGCGCCGACGCGAGCCCTCAGGCCGGTTCGTGCTCGCGCTCGCGCGCCGCCCGCGGCGGCGCCCAGCACTCCACGCCCTTGAGGTCGGGCATGCGGTCGCGGGTGAAGACGGGGTCCAGGCCCGCCCGCCGCTGGGCGACGTAGTCGTCGAGCAGGCGGAAGGCGATCACGGACAGCGGGATGATCGCGGCGAGGTTGACCAGCGCCATGAAGCCCATGAAGACGTCGGCGAGGTTCCACACCACGGTCACCGAGCCGAGCGCGCCGAGGAAGACGACGGCCAGGACCAGGGCCCGGTAGGCGGGCAGCACCCAGCGCCGCTGCGTCATGAACTCGATGTTGGACTGGCCGTAGTAGTAGTTCCCGATCATGGAGCTGAAGGCCAGCATGAACACCACGAGGGTCAGGACGTGCCCGGCCCAGCCGCCGAGGGTGTCGGTCAGGGCGTTCTGCGTGAGGTCGGCGCCCTGGCGGCCGCCGAGCTCGGGGTTGGTCGTCAGGATGATGAAGGCGGTCATCGAGCAGATCAGCAGGGTGTCGAAGAAGACGCCCAGCGCCTGCACGAGGCCCTGCTTGACCGGGTGGGAGACCTCGGCGGCCGCGCCCGCGTTCGGGGCGGAGCCCAGGCCGGCCTCGTTGGAGAACATGCCGCGCCGGATGCCCTGCTGGATGGCCGCGCCGAGACCGCCGGCGGTCAGCTCCTTGAAGCCGAAGGCGCCGCCGACGATGTCGCCGAGGACGCGCGGCACGTCGCCGAGGTTCAGCAGGACGACGGCGGTGCCGAGCAGCAGGTAGATCACGGCCATGACCGGGACCAGGACGGTGGTCACGGAGCTGATCCGCTTCACACCGCCGAAGACCGCGAGCCCCAGCAGCACCGCCAGCAGCAGGCCGATCAGGGGCGCGGCCCACTGCGAGTCGCCGGTGCCGAAGGAGTTCGTGGCGACCGCGGCGATGGTGTTGGACTGCACGGAGTTGAAGACGAACCCGAAGGTCACGGTGATCGTGACGGCGAAGAGCACGCCGAGCCAGCGCTTGCCGAGGGCGCGCTGCATGTAGTAGGCGGGACCGCCCCGGTAGCTGCCGGAGCCGTCGCCGCTGCGCACCTTGTACAGCTGGGCGAGGGCCGACTCGACGAACGCCGAGGCGCCGCCGATGAGCGCCATGACCCACATCCAGAACACCGCGCCCGCGCCGCCGAGGGTGACGGCGGTGGCGACACCGGCGATATTGCCGGTGCCGACCCGGGCGGCGGCGGAGATCGTGAACGCGCCGAAGGAGGAGACGGGCTTGCGGCCGCCTTCGTCCGGCTGGGCCTTGCCCTTCAGGACGCGCAGCATCTCCGGGAACAGGCGCAGCTGCACGGCCTTGGAGCGGACCGTGAAGTACAGACCCGCGCAGATCACCAGGGGGATCAGCAGATAGGTCCAGAAGACGTCGTTGACGTCCACGACGAGGGTGTCGAACGTGCTCAATGGGCGTCCTTTGCGGGGCGTCCGGAAGGAAAGGGGGGTCGGCCCGGGCGGGGCGTCATCGGCCGCCGGCCGTGGAATTCAAGATTCCGTAAAAGGTTTCGGCAAGTATCGCCCTGATCCGACACTTCGGACCAGAGGCCCACTCGGTGACGAATCGCACACACCCGTCTATGCAGGTCAGGGCGCGATCCGGGGTAGAAGGATCACTTCGTCCCGGGCGGAAGGACCGCGGAAGGACCACCGGAGGATCACTTCAGCGTCGCGATGTCGATCACGAACCGGTACCGCACGTCGGAGGCCGATATCCGCTCGTAGGCGTCGTTGATCCCGGAGGCCGGGATGACCTCGACCTCAGCCCCGAGGCCGCGCGCCGCGCAGAAGTCCAGCATCTCCTGGGTCTCGCGGATACCGCCGATCAGCGAGCCGGCGAGCACCCGCCGGTTGGACAGCAGGGAGAAGACGTCGAGCGAGACCGGCTCGGGGGGAGCCCCGACGTTGACCAGGGCACCGTCCACGCCCAGCAACGACAGCAGCGTGTCGACGTCGGTCGCGGCGCTCACGGTGTTGAGCATGAAGTCGAAGGAGCCCGACAGCTTCCCGAACGTCTCGGGGTCGCTCGTGGCGTAGTAGTGGTCCGCGCCGAGCCGCAGGCCGTCCTCCTGCTTGCGCAGCGACTGCGACAGGACGCTCACCTCGGCGCCCATCGCGTGCGCGAGCTTGACGGCCATGTGCCCGAGCCCGCCGAGGCCGACGACGGCGGCCTGCGTACCGGGGCCGACGGACCAGCGCCGCAGCGGCGAGTACGTCGTGATCCCGGCGCACATCAGCGGGGCGGCCGCGTCGAGCCCGATGCCCTCGGGGATTTTCAGGACGAAGTCCTCGGGCACCACGATGTGCGTGGAGTAGCCGCCCTGGGTGAGCCGGCCGTCCTTGCCGACGGATCCGTAGGTGAGGGTGTTGCCGTCGACGCAGAACTGCTCCTGCCCCTTGCGGCAGTTGACGCATCTGCGGCAGGAGTCGACCATGCAGCCGACACCGGCCCGGTCGCCGACGGCGTGCTCGGTGACCTCGGGGCCGATCTCCCGGACGGTCCCGGCGATCTCGTGGCCGGGGACGACGGGATAGGCGCCGGGGGACCACTCGCCGCGCACGTGGTGGATGTCGGAGTGGCAGATCCCCGTGTACGCGATCTCGATGAGGACGTCGTGCGGCCCGAGGTCGCGGCGCTCGATCGTCATCGGCGAGAGCGGCTCGGTCGCGGACGTCGCGGCATAGGCGTTGACGGTGAGCACGGTGTCTCCAACTGCGTGCGAGCCCGGCAGGACCACGGTCCTGCCCTCACCCCTCCAGGCTGGACCCGACCCCCATGGGTCGCAAACGCCCACTCGTGGTTCAGGTTGATCAAACGGTCCGTTAGGCTCGCAGGACTCGTCCGTACCAGCGTTCACCAACCGTTCAGGAAACCGTTCAAGGAGGCCGAACGACCATGACGGATCAGCGGGTTGTCGTCATCACCGGCGGGGGAACGGGCATCGGCGCCGCCACGGCGCGGCTGCTGCGCGCGGCGGGGCATCACGTCGTCGTCGCGGGGCGGCGGCCGCAGCCGCTGGAGAAGGTGGCGGAGGAGACCGGGGCGCTCGCGCACCCCTGTGACACCGGTGATCCCGACGCCGTGGCCGGTCTCGTCGAGGCCACCGTGTCCGCGTACGGGCGGCTCGACGGACTCGTGCTCAACGCGGCCATCGGCCGGCCCGGAGCCGTGGGCGAGCTGTCCCCGGAGGACTGGGAAGCGGTCATGCGCACCAACCTCACCGGGCCGTTCCTGCTGCAACGTGCCGCGCTCCCGCACCTGTTGGCCGCACGCGGCTCCGTCGTCGCCGTCGCCTCGGTGGCCGCGCTGCGCAACGGCATCGGCAACGCCGCGTACGCCACCTCCAAGGCGGCCCTGCTCCAGTTGTGCCGTTCGCTGGCCGTGGACTACGGGCGGCAGGGCCTGCGCGCCAACATCGTGTGCCCGAGCTGGGTGCGCACCGACATGGCGGACTGGCGCATGGAGCGCTTCGCCGAGGAGGCGGGGCTGGGCGGGGACGGCACCGAGGCCGCCTACGAGCAGGCGACGAGGCTGCTGCCCGCCGGGCGTCCGGGCGAGCCGGAGGAGGTCGCCGAGGCCATCGGCTGGCTGCTCTCCCCGGCCGCGTCCTTCGTCAACGGCGCGGTGCTCACCGTCGACGGGGGTGTGACGGCCGTCGACCCGGGCACGGTCGCCTTCGACTTCCGGATCGAGCCGCGCGAGGGCAGCGCGCGATAGCCCTCGCGCGCTCTCCCGCGAGCCGCGCGCCGTCCGGGCCGGTGCCCGGGGGAAGCTGGGGCCGGTGGCGGTCGAGGTGAGGGCACGCATGGCGGACAGGGCGCGGCGGCGGACGTACGCCGCGCTGCGCGTGCCCAACTTCCGGCTGTTCTTCGCCGGCCAGTCGGTGAGCCTGGTCGGCACGTGGATGCAGATCATCGGCCAGTCCTGGCTCGTGCTGGAGCTCAGCGGCTCGGGCACGGTGCTGGGCGCGGTGACGGCGCTCCAGTTCCTGCCGATGCTGCTGGGCGGTCCGTACGGGGGGCTGCTGGCCGACCGTTCCGACAAGCGGCGGCTGCTGCTGGCGACGCAGAGCACGCTGGCGGTCCTGGCGCTGCTGCTGGGCCTGCTGACGGTCACGCACGCGGTGCGGCTGTGGATGGTGGTGGTCTTCGCGGTCGCGCTGGGTGTGGTCAACGCGGTCGACAGTCCCACGCGGCAGACCTTCGTGCCGGAGATCGTGGGCCCGGGGATGCTGCGCAACGCGGTCAGCCTCAACAGCGTCATGGTCAACGCCGCGCGGACGCTGGGCCCGGCGCTGGCGGGCGTCCTGATCGCGGGTGCCGGGGTGGGGGTGTGCTTCCTGGCCAACGCGGCCAGTTTCGTCGCCGTGTTGCTGGCGCTGTGTCTGATGCGCACGGAGCAGTTGATGCCGACGGTCGCGGTCGTACGGGGGCGCGGTCAGTTGGCGGAGGGACTGCGTTATGTCCGGGGCACGGCCGGGCTGTGGGTGCCGCTGACGATGATGGCGCTGGTGGGCACGCTGGCGTTCGAGTTCCAGGTGGTGCTGCCGCTGCTGGCCCGTGTCACCCTGCACGGGGGTGCGCGCACGTACGGCTTCCTGACGTCCGCGATGGGGCTGGGTGCCGTGGCCGGCGGGCTGACCGTCGCGGCCCGGGGCCGCGTGGGGGTCGTGCCGGCCGCGGTGGCCGCCGCCGGTTTCGGCGCCGCGCTCGTCGTGGCGGCGGCCGTCACTTGGCTTCCCGGCGAGCTGGCCGCGCTCGCGTGCGCGGGTTTCTCCAGTACCGCGTTCCTGGCGACCTGCAACACCACGTTGCAGCTCATCAGCGCACCGGCCTTCCGGGGGCGGGTGATGGCCCTGTGGTCGGTCACGTTCCTGGGCAGCACGCCGGTCGGCGGGCCGGTCGTCGGCGCGGTCGCCCAGCACCTGGGCCCGCGGGCCGGGCTGGCGCTGGGCGCTGCCGCGTGCCTGGCGGCCGCCGCGCTGGGGCTGCTGGCGCTGCCGCTGATTCCCCGGCGGCAGCGGAGGTTCGACAGCGAGAACGGCGAGAACGACGCGCACGACGACGAAGGCGAACGGCCGGTGGGGACGGATCCCAAGGGCGGCCCGTGAGGGCCCCGTGCCGCGTCACCCCGCCCGTCACACCGCGCTCGGCACCACGCAGTCGATCAGGAACGGTCCCGGCTCCGTGAGGGCGCGCCGCAGCAGGGCCGTGAACTCCTCGGCCGTGGTGGCCCGGGCCGCCGGTACGCCCATTCCCTCGGCGAGGGCGACGAAGTCCAGGCGCGGGCTGGACAGGTCCAGCAGGGCGCCGGCGCGGGGCGTGGCCGCGTCGGGGGCGGCCTTGCGGAGTTCGAGGCCGAGGATGGCGTAGGCGGCGTTGTCGAAGACGACGGTGGTGACGTTCAGCTGTTCGCGGGCCTGGGTCCACAGGGCCTGGAGGGTGTACATGGCGCTGCCGTCGGCCTCCAGGCACACGACGGGCCGGTCGGGGCAGGCCACGGCGGCGCCCGTCGCCACGGGCAGGCCCTGGCCGATGGCGCCGCCGGTGAGGGTGAGCCAGTCGTGCCGGGGCGCTCCGGCGGTGGCGGCGTGCAGGTGGAGTCCGGAGGTGTTGGCCTCGTCGACGACGATCGCGGCCTCGGGGAGCAGCGCGCCGATGGCGGCGCCGGCGGTGGCGGCGGTGAGGGGGCCGGTCGGCAGGGTGGGCCGGGCGGGAGCAGGGGGGACGGGCCGGGCGGGAGCAGGGGGGACGGGGACCGGGATGTGCGGGGCGAGGGCGTCGGCCAGGGCTTCGAGGGCCTGCACCGTCGGGCCGTCGAGGGGATGGACCTCGCACCCCTCGGGCACGAGGTCGCTGCTGCGGCCCGGGTAGCCGAAGAACGTGACCGGGGAGGCGGCCCCGGCGAGCACGAGGTGGCGTACGCCCGCGAGCTGGGCGTCGGCCGACTCCGGCAGGTAGGCCAGCCGTTCGGCGACGGGCAGGCCGCCGCCGCGCTCCAGCCGCGCGGGGAAGCTCTCGCACAGCAGCCGGGCCCCGGTCGCGGCGGCGATCCGGGCGGCGGCGCGCAGGCCCCGGGCGCGGGTGGCGGCTCCGCCGAGGAGGATCGCTGCGGGCTCGCCTGAGCCCAGGGCCCGGGCGGCCGCCTCGGCGCCGGCCAGGACGGCGGTCCCGCCCGCGGGCTCCTCGGCCGCGTACGCCGCCGTGGGCGCCGCGGACTCCCAGGTGAGGTCGGCGGGGACGATGAGCGTGGTGACCTGTCCGTCCCGGGCGCGGGCGACGGCCTCGGCGGTTTCCGCGGCGAGGGCCCGCGCGTCGCGGACGCGGCGCACCCAGCCGGAGACCGGGTCCGCGAACCCCTCGATGTCGGACTCCAGCGGGGAGTCGTAGGGCTTGTGGAAGCGGGCGTGGTCGCCGACGACGTTGACGAGGGGGGTACGGGCCCGGCGGGCGTTGTGCAGATTGGCCAGGCCGTTGGCGAGGCCGGGGCCGGTGTGCAGGAGGGTGCAGGCGGGGCGGCCGGTCATCCGCCCGTAGCCGTCGGCCGCGCCCGTGGCCACGCCCTCGAAGAGGCACAGGATGCCCCGCATGCCCGGTTCGTCGTCGAGGGCGGCGACCGCGTACATCTCGGAGGTGCCGGGGTTGGCGAAACAGACGTCGACTCCGGCGCCGACGAGCGCGTGCAGCAGGGTACGGGCGCCGTTGCGCGTGGGGGCCGGGTGGGGGGCTGGTGCGGTGGTCATGGGCCCAGCCCATCAGCGCGGCGCATGGACAACGCACAAGAGAGGCGTACAAGAGCGGCGGCCAAGCACGTGGACTTCGCACGGGGGCGGCGGTATGAACCGCAGATGCCGAAGAGACTTCTGCTGCGCACGGCGGGGATCGCTCTGGCGGCGCTCCTCGCCCTCCTGCCGGGCGCGCCCGGTGCCACCGCCCGTCCGGGCACCGCGGTGCCGCGCCTGACCGACGAGCACGGCCGCGTGCTGACCCTGCACGGCTGGAATCTGGCGGACAAGACCCACCGGGGCGGACAGGCCCTCGCCGTCATCACCGAGCGGCACCTGCGCGACATGGCGCACCGGGGTTTCGACTTCGCCAGGCTGGCGGTCTTCTGGGACGACCTCGAACCGCGTCCGGGCCGCTACGACACGGGATATCTGCGCAAGGTCGAGCGCGTCCTCGACTGGGCGCACCGGTACCGGATCCGGGTGGTGATCGACGCCCACCAGGACGTGTACGGGCCGGCGTTCGGCGGTCACCGGGGCATTCCCGCGTGGGCCACCCGCACCGACGGCCTGCCGTACACCCCGCATCCGGACGACTGGTTCGCCGAGTATTTCGAACCGGCCGTGCAGGCCGCGTTCGAGCATCTCTACCAGGACGCGGATCTGCGGCGCGCGCAGGCCCGTATGTGGCGGGTGCTCGCCGCGCGTTTCGCGGGCCATCCGGCCGTTCTCGGCTACGACCTGATCAATGAGCCGATGGGCAGGCTGCGGCCGGGGGAGGACATCGCGACGGCCGCGCGCCGTATCGAGGCCGCCCAAGTCACCCCGATGTACAACCGGATTGCCGCGGCGATCCGTGAAGTGGACCGCCGGCACTGGCTGTTCGTGGAGCCGACCCCGGCGGTGGGCGAAGGCGTTCCCACGGGCCTCGGCCGGATCGAGGACGCGAGGGTCGTCTACGCGCCGCATCTGTACAACGCGGCCATGGAGGCGGCGGGCGACTACGACCCGTCATCGGGCTGGCTGGAGCGCTACGAGGCGGCCGCCGTGCGCTATCCCCGGGAATTCGGGGTGCCGGTGGTCGTCGGCGAGTGGGGCCCGCGCGACAGTTCCCTGCCGCACATGGGCCGCTTCTACCGGGACGCGCTCGCCCTCCTCGCGCGGTACGCGTCCGGCTGGGCGGGCTGGCAGTGGTGCTACGGGGGCGAGTACTGCGCGTACGAGCGCGACGGCCGGTCCTTCGAGCCGAACAAGGAGCGCACGGCCGTCCCGTACGCCCCGGCGGTGGCGGGGGAGGTGACGTCCGAGACGTACGGCTCCCCCGGCTACCGGCTGTCCTACCGCCCCGGCCGCGCGGGCGGGACCACGGAGCTGTCCCTGCCCCCGGCGCCGCGCGGCTGGACCGTCGCGGTGTCCGGCCCGGCCCGGGCCGATGTCCGCGTGGTGCGGCCGGGAGTACGCGGCACGGTCCGCGTACGGGCCCGGGACGGCGGGCACGGGAGCGTCACCGTGGGCGCGGTGCCCGGCCCGCGCGGGCCGGCCGCGCCCGGCACCGGCCCGTGCGGCCGGTGCCGGTGACTCACGCGTTGGCTTTCTCGTACGCCTCGCGAATGTCGGCGGGGACACGGCCACGGTCATTGACGTTGTAGCCCTGCTCCTTGGCCCACTTGCGGATCCTCGCGGTGTCCTGGCTGCCGGGGGCGGCCGGCCGGACCTTCCCCCGGCCGCCGGACCGGCCACCGGTTTTGCGGCCGCTTTTCACGAACTCCGCGAGCGAATCGCGCAGTTTCTGGGCATTGGCGTCCGTCAGGTCGATCTCGTAGGACTTGCCGTCCAGAGCGAACGTGACCGTCTCGTCCGCCTCGCCTCCGTCGAGGTCGTCGACGAGCAGGACTTGAACCTTCTGTGCCATGGAACTCCTTCCCGAATGCGGGCTCGGTACTGTCGCGGGCTGCGCCGCTGGGCAGAGTGGAACGTCAGCAGAGTAGTGCACCTCGCGGCGGCGAGTTCACCATCGAATTCATCCTCGAATACTCCGCACACATCCGCACACAATGGCCCGGTAATCCCCTTCCGGCGGCCATCGATACCCGTGGAAGAACCGGCTCATCCATCGAGCGCCCCGGCCTTTCGGCCGTGCTTCCGGCGTAAGTTGGCGAAAACGGGACAAGGAGCGCTCCGGTGGCTCCCGACGCGCCCCTCGGGAGCGCCTCTTACGCTTTTCCGCCCCTGGGCACGGCGACGTCGGTCAGCAGTGCCGCGCCGGGCGCCAGGTCCCGCCAGGGGCCGTGCCAGGTCAGGACGGCGATCGCGGCGCTGGGGAACTTCTCCTCGACCTGCCCGCGCGCGCCCGCGAGATCCTCGCCGGCGAGGGCCAGGACGAGCTCCTGGAGGCCCGGGTTGTGGCCGACGCACAGCAACGCCCCGACGTCGTCGGGCACTTCGCGCAGGACGTCGAACAGTTCGGGGAGGGTCGCCCGGTACAGGCGCGGCTCGTACGCCACGGGCGGTACGGCGCCCCCGAGTTCGGGGGCGGCCAGGGCCCAGGTCTGGCGGGTGCGCAGGGAGGTGGAGCACAGCACGCGCTCGGGCAGGCAGTCCGCTGCGCGCAGCCAGCGCCCGGCGGCGGGGGCGTCACGGCGGCCGCGCGGGGCGAGCGGCCGCTCGTGGTCGGCGACGTCCGGTGGCCAGGCGGACTTGGCGTGCCGCAGCACGAACAGCCGTCTGCAGGGCCGGACGGTCACGACCGCGTCCCGGGCGGGGCGGGGCGGCCGGTCTCCCGGCCGATCTCGCGGGCGAGTTCGAGTGCGAGGACGCGGTCGAGGTGTGCGAAGGTCTCGAACTTCGATCCGGCGGGCAGTGCGTCGTCGGCCTCGACGCGGTCGAGGACGGCGAGGACGCCGGGCACGTCGAGATCGTCCTCCAGGCGGGCGAGGGCCTGCCCGAGGTACTCGGCGCACATGGGCTTCGACGGGGCCTGCGCCCAGGCGGCCATCGAGCGCCGCCAGCGCACGATGCTCCGCTCCGCCGTGCCCAGTCCCTCGGGGGTGAGGCTGACGGGCTGCCGGTGGGGGTGGTCGAGCAGGGCGAGCCGCAGGGCCAGCGCGTCGAGTCCGAGCGGGCCGGGGCGCTCGTAGGGGACCACCGTGCCGATCTCGACGAGCAGTCCTCGCGCGACGGCCTCCCGCCGGGTGGTGATGTGGACGTCGGCCGGGCCGCCCAGGGCGGCGCTCACCTCCTCCGGGGTGCCGGCCGCGGCGGGCGGGCGGATGCCGAGGACGGCGGCCTGCGCTTCGAAGGCGTCCCGCTCGGTGTCGCTGCGTCCGGTGGTGACCGGCCAGGTGCAGCCGACGAGGGCCTGCCCGCCGTAGAGTTCCGTCGCCCGGGCGAGGACGTCGGCGACGAGGCGGGCCCGCAGACCGGACGGCTGCTCGGCGCCGTCGTAGGGGGCGTCGACGAGGATGCGCAGCGGGCGCCGGTGCCCGGGCTCCGCTCCGGCCGCCTCACCGGTACGGGCGTCGACGAGGCGCAGCGCGGCGGCACGCTCACGCGGCCGCTGCGTCGGCAGGACACGCAGACCGTCCACTCCGGGCATCTCCGGTGGCCTTTCGGTGTGCGGGGCGGGTACGGGCGGACGCGGCAGGCTTCGCCTCCAGTGTCCTGCGGCGGCGACGGCCCGACAACCGCGGCGGCCGGCCCCGGTGGGCGGCGCTCCCACCGGGGCCCCAAGGCCCGGGTCCTGGCTCAGTGGTTGCTGGGGAAGCCCAGGTTGACGCCGCCGTCCTCGGGGTCGGGCCAGCGGGTGGTGATCACCTTGCCGCGGGTGTAGAAGTGCACGCCGTCGTTGCCGTAGACGTGGTGGTCGCCGAAGAGGGAGTCCTTCCAGCCGCCGAAGGAGTGGTAGCCGACAGGGACGGGGATGGGCACGTTGACGCCCACCATGCCCGCCTGTACCTCCAGCTGGAAGCGGCGGGCCGCGCCGCCGTCCCGCGTGAAGATCGCGGTGCCGTTGCCCCACGGCGAGGAGTTGATCAGCTCCATGGCCTGCTCGTAGCTGTCGGCGCGGACCAGGCACAGCACCGGGCCGAAGATCTCGTCGCGGTAGGCGTCCATGGCGGGCGTGACCTTGTCGAGCAGGGAGATGCCGAGCCAGTGGCCGTCCTCGTGGCCGGTGACGGTGAATCCGGTGCCGTCGAGGACGACTTCGGCTCCCTGCGCGGCCGCGCCGTGCACGTAGGAGGCGACCTTGTCCCGGTGCGCGCGGGTGATCAGCGGGCCCATCTCGGAGGCCGGGTCGTCGCCGGGGCCGATGCGCAGCTTCCCGGCGCGCTCCGTGATCTTCTCGATGAGGGGGTCGGCGGTGTCGCCGACGGCGACGAGCACGGAGACGGCCATGCAGCGCTCGCCCGCGGAGCCGTAGGCGGCGTTGATGGCGGCGTCGGCGGCCAGGTCGAGGTCGGCGTCGGGCAGCACGAGCATGTGGTTCTTGGCGCCGCCCAGCGCCTGCACCCGCTTGCCGTTGGCGGACGCGGTGGTGTGGATGTGGCGGGCGATGGGGGTGGAGCCGACGAACGAGACGGCCGCTATGTCCGGGTGCTCCAGCAGTCGGTCCACGGCCGCCTTGTCGCCGTTGACGACATTGAGGACGCCGTCGGGCAGGCCCGCCTCGGTGGCGAGTTCGGCGAGCCGCAGCGCGGCGGAGGGCACCTTCTCGCTGGGCTTGAGGACGAAGGTGTTGCCGCAGGCGATCGCGAGCGGGAACATCCACATCGGCACCATGGCCGGGAAGTTGAACGGGGTGATGCCCGCGACGACACCCAGCGGCTGCCGGATCGCGGCGACGTCCACGCGGGTGGAGACCTGGGTGGACAGCTCGCCCTTGAGCTTCTCCGTGATGCCGCAGGCGAGTTCGACGATCTCCAGGCCGCGCGCCACCTCGCCCAGCGCGTCGGCGTGCACCTTGCCGTGCTCGGCGGTGATCAGCCGCGCCAGCTCCTCACGGTGCGCGTCCAGCAGGGCCCGGTAGGCGAAGAGCACCGCGGTGCGCTTGGCCAGCGAGGTGGTGCCCCAGGTGCGGAAGGCGTCCTTGGCGGCGGCGACCGCCGTGTCGACCTCGTCGACGGAGGCGAGGGCGACCTGGGCGGTCCGCGCCCCGGTGGCCGGGTCGGTCACCGGGCCGTACGTGCCGGAGGTGCCCGCGACGGGCTTGCCGCCGATCCAGTGGTCGAGGGTCTTCATGGGTGGGGCCTTTCTCAAGTGCGGCTCGGGGTGCGGGGGGAGCTGTCGGGTCACAGGTGGTGGCGGCGGGCGGCGGCCTCGCGCTCGTAGCTCTCGCGGGCGGCGCGTGCCGCCGGGCGGGTCGCGGTCTCGGCGACGGGCACGTCCCACCAGGCCTGGGCGCCGGGGGCGGCGGGTGCGCCGGCGCCGGTGTCGGTCTCGACGTAGACGCAGGTGGGCCGGTCGGAGGCGCGCGCGGTGGCGAGGGCCTCGCGCAGTTCGGCGACGGTGGCGGCGCGCAGGACGTCCATGCCGAGGGAGGCGGCGTTGGCGGCGAGGTCGACCGGCAGCGGGTCCCCGGTGTACGTACCGTCCTCGCGGCGGAACCGGTAGGCGGTGCCGAAGCGTTCGCCGCCGACCTGCTGGGAGAGGCCGCCGATGGAGGCGTAGCCGTGGTTCTGCACGAGGACCACGTTGATGTTGATGCCTTCCTGCACGGCGGTGACGAGCTCGGTGGGCATCATCAGATAGGTGCCGTCGCCGACGAGGGCCCACACGGGCCGGTCGGGGGCGGCGAGGCGGACGCCGATGGCGGCGGGGATCTCGTATCCCATGCAGGAGTAGCCGTATTCGAGGTGGTACTGGCGGCGGGAGCGGGCCCGCCACAGCTTGTGCAGGTCGCCGGGGAGGGAGCCGGCGGCGTTGATGACGACGTCGTCGTCGCCGACGACCGCGTCGAGGGCGCCGAGCACCTGGGTCTGGGAGGGGCGGGCGGCCGGGTCGGGGGCGGCGTAGGCGGCGTCGACGAGCTCTTCCCAACGAGCCTTGCCCGTACGGTACTCGGCCTCGTAGGACTCCTCGACGCGGTGCCCGGCCAGCTCGCGGGTCAGGGCCTCCAGGCCGGTGCGCGCGTCGGCGACGAGGGAGAGGGCGCCGAGCTTGTGGGCGTCGAAGGAGGCGATGTTGAGGTTGAGGAAGCGGACGCCGGGGTGGGCGAAGAGGGTCGCGGAGGCGGTGGTGAAGTCGGTGTAGCGGGTGCCGACGCCGATGACGAGGTCGGCGGTGCGGGCGAGTTCGTCGGCGACGGCGGTGCCGGTGTGGCCGATGCCGCCGATGTCGGCGGGGTGGTCGTGGCGCAGCGAGCCCTTGCCGGCCTGGGTGGAGGCGACGGGGATGCCGGTGGCGTCGGCGAGGGCGCGCAGGGCGTCCTCGGCGGCGCTGTGGTGGATGCCGCCGCCGGCGACGATCAGGGGGCGGCGGGCGGCGCGGACGGCCGCGGCGGCCGCGGCGAGGGCGCGCGGGTCGGGGGCGGGGCGGTCGATGTGCCAGACGCGGTCGGCGAAGAACTCCTCGGGCCAGTCGTGGGCCTCGGCCTGGACGTCCTGCGGGAGGGCGAGGGTGACCGCGCCGGTCTCGACGGGGTCGGCGAGCACGCGCATGGCCTGCAGGGCGGCCGGGATCAGGGCCTCGGGCCGGGTGACGCGGTCGAAGTAGCGGGAGACGGGGCGCAGGCAGTCGTTGACCGACACGTCGCCCGCGTACGGCACTTCGAGCTGCTGGAGGACGGGGTCGGCGGGGCGGGTGGCGAAGACGTCGCCGGGCAGCAGCAGGACGGGCAGGCGGTTGATCGTGGCGAGGGCGGCGCCGGTGACGAGGTTGGTGGCGCCGGGGCCGATGGAGGTGGTGACGGCGTGGGCGGAGAGCCGGTCGTGCTGGCGGGCGTGGCCGACGGCGGCGTGCACCATGGCCTGTTCGTTGCGGCCCTGGAGGTAGGGCAGGGCGCCTTCGGACTCCAGCAGGGCCTGGCCGACGCCGGCGACGTTGCCGTGGCCGAAGATGCCCCAGCAGGCGCCGATCAGGCGCTGCCTGCGGCCGTCCCGCTCGGTGTACTGGTGGGTGAGGAACTCCACCAGGGCCTGGGCGACGGTGAGGCGTCGGGTGCTCATCGGGCTTCTCCTGCGGGCGCGGTGTAGAGGGGCAGTCGGGGGTCGACGGGCTGGTCGGGCCAGGTGGCGCGGATCCAGGCGTGGTCGGGGTGGTCGCAGATGAGCCACTCGCGGGTCCCGCCGGGCCCGGCCATGACGTTGAGGTAGTACATGTCGTGGCCGGGGGCGGCGATGGAGGGGCCGTGCCAGCCGTCGGGGATCAGTACGGCGTCGCCGCTGCGGACTTCGGCGAGGACGTCGGTGCGGCGGCCGTGGCCGGAGGGGGTCACGCGCTGGTAGCCGAGGCCGGGTGTGCCGTGGGCGGCGGCGATCTCGAAGTAGTAGATCTCCTCCAGTTGGGACTCCTCGCCGGGCCGGCACTCGTCGTGCTTGTGCGGCGGGTAGGAGGACCAGTTGCCGCCGGGGGTGAGGACTTCGACGGCGATGAGCTTGTCGCAGGCGAAGCTTCCGGCGGCGGCGAAGTTGTTGACCTGGCGGGAGCAGGCGCCGGTGCCGCGCAGTTCGACGGGGACGTCGGCGGCGGGGCCGTAGCGGGCGGGCAGCCGCTTGCCGCAGCGGGCGCCGGTGAGGGCGAAGCGGCCGCCCGTACGGCTCGTGAGGTGCAGCTGGTCGTCGCGCGGTACGTACGCGAAGTCGGTGACGCCGCTGAAGACGCTCTCGCGCCCGGCGAGTTCGAACGTCTCCCCGGTGCCGGTGGTGACCGCGCAGCCGCCGGACAGGGGCAGGACGATCCATTCGCTGTCGCCGGTGTCCATCATGTGCGCGCCGCCGGGCGGCAGTTCGACCACGCGCAGGGAGGAGTGGCTCCAGCCGGCCTGCTCCGGGCCGATGTCCAGGGCGTACGGGCCGTCGGCGGCGGTGCCGGACGGCAGGTGGAAGGGGGTGGCTTCGCTCCTCATGACGGCTCCTCGCAACGCTTTCGGCTCACGGTCCTCATGGCGCGCACGGTGTCCCCGCGCCCATGACGGCAAGTCTTCCACTGACCACTGACAGTCATCGTCCGCCCGCCGGTCACAGCAGGCCGACGGCGGTGTCCACGGCCTTGGCCACATCCCCGTCGGCGGGGTAGAGCAGGGAGCGGCCGACGATCAGGCCGCGGACGGTGGGCAGGCGCAGCGCGGTGCGCCACTTCTCGTAGGCGGCGTCCTGGTCGGCTCCGACCTCGCCGCCGAGGAGGACGGTGGGCAGGGTGGAGGTCTCGCAGACCCGGGCCATGTCGTCGGGGTCGGCGGTGACGGGGAGTTTGAGCCAGGTGTAGGCGGAGGTGCCGCCGAGGCCGGAGGCGATGGCGACGGAGGTGGTGACGGCCTGCGCGCTGAGGTCGTTGACGACCTTGCCGTCGATACGGCGGGAGATGAACGGCTCGACGAAGGTGGGCAGTCGCAGGGCGGCCATGGCGTCGATGGCGCGGGCGGTGGACTCCAGGGTGGTCAGGGAGCCGGGGTCGGCGTAGTCGATGCGCAGCAGGAGTTTCCCGGCGTCGAAGCCGAGCCGGGCGAGGTCCTCGGGGCGGTGTCCGGTGAAGCGGTCGTCCATCTCGAAGCCGGCGCCGGCCAGTCCGCCGCGGTTGAGGGAACCCATGGCGATCTTGCCGTCGAGGGCGCCGAGGAGCAGCAGGTCCTCCAGGATGTCGGCGGTGGCGAGGACGCCGTCGACGCCGGGCCGGGAGAGCGCGAGGCACAGCCGTTCCAGCAGTTCGGGGCGGTTGGCCATGGCGAGTCTGCGGTCACCGACGGCGAGGGCGCCGCGTGCGGGGTGGTCGGCGGCGACGATCATGAGCCGGCCGCTGTCGCCGAGCAGGGGGCGCCGGGTGCGGCGCGCGGCGGCCTCCGCGACGGCTTCGGGGCGGGTGGCCCGCAGCGTCACGATGTCGGGGATCCGGATGGTCAAGGCGTCTCTCACCTTCTGGGGACGTGGGCCGTAACGGTTCGGCAGGCGGCCCGGGTGCGGCGGCTCGCGGGGGGCGGGCGCGCGCGGTCAGCGGCTTGCGAGGAACTTTTCGAGTTCGTCGGCGGTCGGCATGGCGGAGGAGCAGGCCAGTCGGCCGGCCACGAGGGCGCCGGCGGCGTTGGCGTGGCGCATGACGTCCTCCAGCGGGCGGCCGGCGAGCAGTCCGTGGCACAGGGCGCCGCCGAACGCGTCGCCCGCGCCGAGGCCGTTGACGACCTCGACGGGGGTGGGCGGGACCTCGGCGGTGCGGCCGTCGCGGTGGACGGCGAGGACGCCCCTGGGCCCCTGCTTGATGACGGCGAGTTCGACACCCATGTCGAGCAGGGCGCGGGCGCAGGCGTGGGGGTCGCGCAGTCCGGTGGCGACCTCGGCCTCGTCGAGGTTGCCGACGGCGACGGTGGTGTGGGCGAGCGCGGCCTCGTAGTAGGGGCGGGCCGTGGCCATGGCGGTGGCCCCGGTGGCGCCGCCCGCGCCGGAGGCGCCGCCCTCGCCGCCCCAGAACAGGGGCCGCCAGTCGAGGTCGAAGACGGTGGTTCCGCTCTTGGCGCGGGCTTCGAGGGCGGCGAGGGTGGCGCTCCGGCTGGGTTCCTCGCACAGTCCGGTGCCGGTGATCCAGAAGACGCGGGCGGCGCGGATCGCGTCGAGGTCGAGTTCCTCGGGCTGGATGACGAGGTCGGGGGCCTTGGGGCGGCGGTAGAAGTAGAGGGGGAAGTCGTCGGGCGGGAAGATCTCGCAGAAGGTGACGGGGGTCGGGTACCGCTCGACGGGGGTCACCCAGCGGTCGTCGACGCCGAACTCCCGTAGCGCCTTGTGGACATAGTCGCCGAAGGGGTCGCGGCCGGTGCGGCTGATGACGGCGGTGCGGCGGCCGAGGCGGGCGGCGGCCACGGCGACGTTGGTGGCCGAGCCGCCGAGGAATTTGCCGAAGGTCTCGACGTCGGCCAGGGACACCCCGGTCTGCAGGGGGTAGATGTCCACCCCGGTCCGGCCCATGGTGATGACGTCGTACGGCTCGGTCGTGCCTGCCATGTCTGCCCTTTCGCTTCGGCCGTGTCGGCTTCGCTCACAGGTCTAACGGGCGGGATCGGAACCTGTCAACAGTTTGTCCTGACATTCTGACGTCGAGGGTGCGGGCGGGGCCGCGGACCGCGGGAGCACGGGCGGGCGACCGGGGGATGACAACGTCCTTACGTCCGTATGTCATGACGAAGTCTTGACACCTGCGGGAGCGGTGGGGAGGCTGTGCCCCAACACCCCACCGGTCACCGTCGACCGGCGAGAGGAGAGCCGCAGCATGTCCGCATCCAGCGTGTCCCCGCCCGTACTGGACCGCATCCGTATCGGATCCGCCCCCGACTCCTGGGGAGTGTGGTTCCCCGACGACGAGCAGCAGGTCCCCTGGCAGCGCTTCCTCGACGAGGTCGCCGACGCCGGATACGAGTGGATCGAGCTCGGGCCGTACGGATACCTCCCCACCGACCCCGCCGTCCTGCGCGAGGAGACCGCCCGCCGGGGGCTCAAGGTCTCGGCAGGCACGATCTTCACCTCCCTCCACCACGGCCCCGCCGTATGGGAGAAGACCTGGGACCACGTCACCCAAGTCGCCACCCTCGCCCAGCAGATGGACGCGAGCCACCTCGTCGTCATCCCCTCCTTCTGGCGCGACGACAAGACCGCCGAGGAGCTGGAGCCGCGCGAACTCACCGGCCAGCAGTGGCGGCACCTCACCAGCGGCATGGAGAAGCTGAGCCGCCGCGTGCGCGAGGAGTTCGGGCTGGAGATCGCCGTGCACCCGCACGCCGACACCCACATCGACACCGAGGAGCACGTCGAGCGCTTCCTCGACGCCACCGACTCGGACCTGGTCAACCTCTGCCTGGACACCGGCCACTACGCCTACTGCGGCGGCGACAGCGTCAAGCTGCTGCGCACCTACGGCGAGCGCGTCAACTACCTGCACCTCAAGCAGGTCGACCCGGGCATCCTCGCCGACGTCGTCAAGCAGGGCACCCCCTTCGGACCCGCCGTCCAGCAGGGCGTGATGTGCGAACCGCCGCTGGGCGTCCCCTCGTTGCCGCCCGTGCTGGAGGCCGCCCAGGGCCTGGGCGTCGAGCTCTTCGCGATCGTCGAGCAGGACATGTACCCCTGCCCGCCCGACCGGCCGCTGCCGATCGCCCGGCGCACACGCCGCTACCTGCGCTCCTGCGGCGCCTGACCCCATTCCCCACAGAAGCAAGAAGACTCACGTGATGAACCACCAGGGAACCCTCGGCGTCGCCGTCATCGGCACCGGGCGGATGGGCGCGGACCATGTGCGCCGGATCGACACGGTCATCAGCGGGGCGCGGGTCGCCGCGGTCGTCGACATCGACGCGGAGCGCGCGGAGAAGGTCGCGCGCGGCATCGAGGGCTGCACCCCCCACACCGACCTCGCCGCCGCGATGGCCGACCCCGCCGTGGACGCGGTCCTCATCGCCTCCCCCGGCCCGGCCCACGAGGCCGCCCTCCTCGCCGCCTTCGAACGCGACCTGCCCGTCCTGTGCGAGAAGCCGCTCACCCCGGACGCGGCGTCCGCCCTGCGCGTCCTGCGCGCCGAGCAGGCGCTCGGGCACCGGCGCACGCAGGTCGGCTTCATGCGCCGCTACGACGCCGGATACCTCAGGCTCAAGTCCCTGCTGGACGCCGGGACGTACGGGCGCACGCTGATGCTGCACAACAAGCACCGCAACCCCGCCACCCCGCCGGGCTTCACCGACGCGATGCTCGTCAACGACTCCGTGGTCCACGAGATCGACACCACCCGCTGGCTGCTCGGCGAGGAGATCACGGCCGTGCGGGTGCTGCGCCCGGTCCCCAGCGGCAACGCCCCCGACGGCCTGGGCGACCCCTCGCTGTTCCTCTTCGAGACGAGCGCGGGACAGGTCGTGGACACCGAGCTGTTCCAGAACTGCGGCTTCGGCTACCAGGTCGTCTGCGAGGCGGTCTGCGAGCGCGGCACCGCCCGTACCGGCGACGACCACGGCCTGGTCGTCAACTCCGAGGGCCACTGGGGCGGTTCGATCACCCCCGGCTTCGTCGAGCGCTTCGCCGACGCCTACGACCGGCAGGTCCAGCGCTGGGTGGACGCGACCCGGCGCGGCGAGGTCGAGGGCCCCAGCTGCTGGGACGGCTACGCGGCCGCCGCCGTGTGCGAGGCCGGCGTCCGCGCCCAGCTCACGGGTGACCGCGTCGCGGTCGAACTCGTCGAACGGCCCGCCCTGTACAGCTGAACACCCGCCGCACAGCCACGTCGGACAGACACCCGGTCCCGTCGGCCTCCCCGCCGGCCGCCGCCGGCACGGGACGCCGTACGCACACCACCACGCCCCTCGTCACCGTGCCCCCCGCCGGGCGGAACCCCGGGCCCGCCCCGCCCGAGGGTTCCGCGGGCCGCGGACACGGCGACGGGGGCCCGGGGAGAGTCCCCGGAACACCACCCCACGCACCGAAAGGCCCCCACCGCCATGAAGGTTGCTCCCGAACCCTGCCCGTGTCCGCGCCGGAGCAGGCCGGCATGACCGCCCCGACCGCCTCCACGACCGGCGCGGGCACCCCCCGGACCCAGCGCACCGCCAAGCGCTTCATCGTCTCCATAGCCGCGATCGCCGCGATCGGCGGCGCCCTGTTCGGCTACGACACCGGCGTCATCGCCGGCGCGCTCCCCTTCATGGAGCAGCACTTCTCCCTCGACTCGCTCGGCGAGGGCGTCATCACCAGCGCCCTGCTGATCGGCGCCGCCTTCGGCTCGCTGGCCGGCGGACGGATGTCGGACCGGCTGGGCCGCAAGCCGGCCCTGCTGTGGGCGGGCGCCGTCTTCATCGGCGGCGCGCTCGCCGTCGCGCTCGCCCCCACCGTGCCGATCATGGTCGCCGCCCGCTTCCTCCTCGGCCTCGCGGTGGGCAGCGCCTCCGTCATCACCCCCCTGTACCTGTCGGAGATCGCGCCCCCGCACATCCGGGGCCGCCTGGTCTCCTTCAACGCCCTGATGATCGTCAGCGGTCAGCTCCTGGCGTACGTCATCAACGCGGTGCTCGCCCAGTGGGAGGCCTGGCGCTGGATGCTGGGCCTGGCCGCGCTGCCCGCGGTCGCCCTGTTCATCGGGATGTTCTTCCTGCCCGACACACCGCGCTGGTACATCAGCAAGGGCCGCGACGACGAGGCCGCCGCCGTGCTGCGCCGTACGCTGCCGGACGGGCAGGTCGCCGACGAGCTGGCCCGCATCGACCACGCGCGCGCCCTGGAGGAGAGCGCGCAGGCCGGGGCCTGGCAGCAGCTGCGCACGCCCTGGATCCGGCGCATCCTGCTCATCGGCATCGGGCTCGCGGTCGTGCAGCAGATCACCGGCGTCAACGCGGTCATCTACTTCGCGCCCAAGATCCTGGAGTCCACCGGGATGGGCACCAACGCGGCGATCACCGCGAGCATCGCGGTCGGCGCGGTGTCCGTGGCCGCCACCGCCGTCGGCATGTCGCTCATCGACCGGCTGGGCCGGCGTCCGATGCTCATGGGCGGCCTGACCGGAATGGCGGTCTCGCTCGTCGCCCTCGGCGCCTCCTTCCACCTGCCGAGGTCCACGGCGACCAGCTGGCTCGTCCTGGGACTGATGGTGCTGTACATGGCCTTCATGCAGGCCACACTGAACACCGGGGTGTGGCTGCTGCTCGCGGAGATGTTCCCGCTGAAGGTGCGCGGACTGGCCATGGGGGCCGCCGTGTTCATGATGTGGCTGGTCAACTTCACGGTGGCGCTGGTCTTCCCCGTGCTGCTGGACGCGGCCGGCGCGAGCGTGACCTTCTGGATCTTCGCGGTGATGTGCGTGCTGTCCTTCGTCTTCTGCAAGCGGTATGCCCCCGAGACCAAGGGCATGGCGCTGGAGGACCTGGAGCACGAGCTGCGCAGGGCGGCGGCCGCCGGCCGACCCGCCTCCTGACGAACGACCCCTCCGGGAAAGGGAGACCACCATGAAGATCGGCCTGATCGGCACCGGACGCATCGGCGCTTTCCACGCCGAGACCCTCAAGGACGTACCCGGCGTCGACGCGATCGTCGTCGCCGACGCGGACGCCGCCCGCGCCCGCGCCCTCGCGGACAAGCTCGGCCTCGAAGCGGCGGGCAGCATCGCGGAGTTGTACGCGGCGGGCCCCGACGGCGTCGTCGTGGCCGCGGCGACCAGCGCCCACGCCGAGCTCCTGCACCAGGCCCTCGACCACCGGGTGCCGGTCTTCTGCGAGAAGCCCGTCGCCCTGGACGTGCCCGGCACGCTCGCCGTCGTCGAGCGCGCGGAAGGCGGCGACGTGCCCGTGCAGATCGGTTTCCAGCGCCGCTTCGACGCCGGGTACCGCGCGGCCCGCGAGGCCTTCCGCTCGGGCGAACTGGGCTGGATCCACACCCTGCGCGCGTGCACGAGCGACGCGAGCCCGCCGCCGCCCGCGTTCATCCCCACCTCCGGGGGCCTGTTCCGGGACTGCTCCATCCACGACTTCGACATCATGCGCTGGCTGACCGGCCGCGAGGTCGTCTCCGTGTACGCGCAGGGCGCCAACCGGGGCGCGCCGTTCTTCACCGAGGGCGGCGACGTGGACACATGCGCGGCGCTGCTGCGCTTCGACGACGGCATGCTCGCCACGGTCACGGCGACGCGGTACAACGGCGCGGGCCACGACGTGCGCCTGGAGGTGTGCGGATCGCGGGGCGCCCGTTTCGTCGGCCTGGACGACCGCGCGCCCATGCCGACGGCCGAACGGGCCCTGTCGTGGCGGCAGTCCACGCCGTACGCGACGTTCATGGAGCGCTTCCACGACGCGTACGTCACCGAACTCGGCACGTTCGTCGAGGTCGCGGCGGGCCGGGCGCCGAGCCCCTGCACCCCGGCCGAGGCACTGGAGGCCCTGTACGTCGCCGAGGCCTGCGACCGTTCCCGGCGCACCGGTGAGCCGGTCGAGGTCGCGGACGTACGGGCCTGACGCCCGGCGAAAGCCACCCGGACCGCCGCTCATGCGCGGGCCCCCTCCCCCGCGCATGAGCGGCCTCAGCGGGCGCCGTTCTCCAGCAGCGCTCTGCCCAGCGGGGTCAGCGAGTGCAGGACGGAGGAGCCCGCGCGCCGGGTGGTCAGGAGGCCTGCCGCGCGCAGCACGGTGGCGTGTTCGCTCGCCGAGGCCGGGGAGACGTGCGCGCGGCGGGCGAGCTCGGCCGTACTGCCGTCGAGGGCGGCGGCCTCCAGGACGCGGGCGCGGGTGCGGCCCATCAGGGCTTCGAGCGCGGCGAGTTGACCCCCTCCGGTGCCCGCGGGCGCGAGGACCGACTGGTAGGCGGCCAGGTCGCGGGCGACCGGGTAGCGGCATTCCAGGGGCGCGTCGGGGTCGGCGTTGTCGAGCCGGAAGACGGGGGCGGTGAGGAAGAAGGTGGGGGTGAGCAGCAGGCCGCGGCCGCCCAGGTGCAGGTCGACGTCCATCGTGCAGTGGCCGTGCAGGACGGGCGACTCCCAGCGCAGGGTGGGATGGAGGGTGGCCAGGAGGTGTTCGGCGCCGTGCTCGGCGAGCAGGCGCGTCCGGTGGGCCCGGTCGGCCTGGACGCAGGCGGCGAGCTGGGACCAGTAGGGGGCGAGGGCGCTGTCGTAGTAGGCGCGGAAGGCCCGGTCCACGAGCCGGGCGGCCTCGCGGTCGCCGGAGTGCAGTGCGCCGATCCAGCGGGGCACGGCCGGCCGCCACTCCTCGGCCGCCGCCAGGTCGACGCTCCAGGTGCGGCCCGGCATGCTCCAGGTGGCCTGGAGGCTGTGCTCGATGGAGGTGGAGCCGCGCGTCCTGATGAACGCCTCGGGCACGTACTCCCCCAGTCCGGGCGGGGCGAGTTCGAGCAGCGGGCGCACGGCCGGGCTCAGACCGCGCAGCGACCGCTGCCGCCAGCCGTCGAGCGCGGGCGCCCCGAGTCCCGGCGTCTGCAGCAGGGGAAGGCTGAACGTCGCTTCCGCGAGGGGGTCGGGGGTGGGGGCGATACGTACCCGGCCGAGGTCCTCGGAGCCGAAGTGCAGGCGCAGAGCCATGGGTTCCTGACGTGCGTACGGTCGGTGTCGGAATAGATCATTCCGGTTATATCAGGCCGCGCTCCGTCCGAATTCGACCGGGCCCGCGCTGTCACGGCCGGAGCCGCACGAACCCCCGCCGACCGGAGGGGTCGACCGGGTCCCCGGGACTACACGCTCCGGCCGAAAGGTCATTGTCGGCGCCATTGCCGGACGTGAAGTCTGAGGAACCCGCCGGGAATTCGGCGCCGGCCGCCTCCGCACACGCCGTCGCCCGCTCCCGGCTGCCTGCTTCCTCCGGAACAAGGAACAAAAGGACAGCGATGCGCCTCAGATGGACCACGGCAACTGCCCACGTGCTCCTGCTCACTTCCGCCTTCGTGGCGATCGATCTCTCGGTCGCACAGGCGAAACCCGCGCCCCCGGTGGCGGAGGCCGCCCCCGCCGCCGGGGCGGAATCCTCCCGGGCCCTGCCCGATTTCGTCTACCGGGGCGTCAGCCTGTGGCCCGAGCGGCACGCCGGCGACAATCCCACGTACGGCTCCAGCACCGAGCTGTACACCGAGCCGAACCCCGGGCGTGCATTCCGCGAAGGAATGCACGCCCGGCTCCGGGACGAACAGGCGGCCCGTACCTTCTCCATCGAGCGGCATCTGCAGGGCGGCGACCGCAACATCAGCCCGTACATCTCCACCACGGAAAGCCTGGAGACCGCCAAGGAGTTCGCGCTGGGCACCGGAGGCGCCCCGCAGACCTACGGCTTCGAGCTCCGTAAGGGGCCGGACGGCACCGTACGCAAGTACGCGGTGGGCCGCGGCATCGTCTACATGATCAAGCCGACGCGCTCCAACATGGTCTATGTCGAGGAGGCCGCGCAACGGGAGGGCGTGGCCGACAAGGCATCGGTGCGCACGAAGTTCAGCCAGAAGGAATGGGCGGCCTTCTGGAAGATCGATCCGCAGAACATCTACGCGGCCCAGGTGTACGAGAAGGTCGCCGAGGTCGACGACCAGGGGCGGATCGGGACGTGGTCGAAGGCGGAGATCTCCCGCTACGACTTCACGATCGACGGGGAGAAGCTCAAGAGCTTCCAGATCAACGGCAACTTCAATGCCGAGCACCCCGGTTACACCCCGGCGGGCATGCCGTGCTCGCCGGGTGGCGCTGCCGGCCGGGCGAAGCGCTCGCTGTCGGCGTGCGAGACGGGAACGCCGGGCGAGGAGCGTCCGACCGGGCAGCCCGGCGAGGAGCCGACGGCGAAGCCGGGTGAGAAGCCGGTCGTCGAGCCGTCGGCGAAGGAGCTGGAGGCCCTGGAGGCCCGGCAGATCGAGGAAGCGTTCGCCCGGCTCGCCGGCAAGTACGCGCTGAACGTGGTCGACACCGACGGCCGCAGGCTTTCCGTCTCCGACATTCACGCCCGTATCCGTGGTTACACCAAACTCTCGCCGCAGGCGAAGGCGACGGTGCGCGCGAAGCTGAAGGCCGCGGGCAGCACGGCGAAGGGCGCGCTGTTGGTCGCCGGCGGGGTGCTGTGGGCGAAGGGCGTGTACGAGGCGTTCGCGGAGGAGACCACGAGTCTGGACAAGGCCGCGGCCATCACGGCGATCGTGCCGTTCGTGGGCTGCGGCACGCAGGCGGGCGCGAGCGCCGAGAAGGGCGCGGTCGATGTGGAGGACACGGTCGCGTGTTTCGGCGGTGACGCGCTGACGGTCTCCCCGCTGTGGCCGCTGGGGCTGACCGTGCACGGGGTCCGCTATTTCGAGCAGTCGTGGAAGGCGGCGCAGATCCCGTCCGAGACGGTGTTCCGGGAGCACCGGGACAAGGCGTGGCAGGAGTCCTTCGACGCCTTCCGCGCGAACGGCGGTTTCGACAAGCTGGTCAAGGCGGCGCTCGCGACGGAGAAGCAGCAGCTGGAGGCCGAGAAGGCCGTCGTACTGCACGATGCCGCAGAGGAGATCGCCGCCGTGGAGCGGCGGTTCGGGCCGATCATCGCCGAGGCGCCGGACGCGCAGGAGCGCGCGAAGCGCGAACAGAATTCCCGGCTCCTGATCCGGGGTGTCGAGAAGCGGGCCGAGGAGCGGATCGCCGCGCTGCCGGACAAGCTGCGCAAGCATTACGACAAGGCGATCCGGGACGCGTTGGTGGAGCGCGCCAGGGAGTACAACGAGGAGTTCATCAAGCAGCAGGTCGACATCGAGCGCTGGAAGGAGGACCCCTGGCAGTCGGGGGTGACCGGACCGCGCATGTCCCGTGAGGACCGTGAGAAGTATCTGAAGGCGGTCGTTCAGCTGCTGCGGGACAAGCTGCCGCCCGTGCCGCACGAGAACGACATCAATCTCGGGATCCATGTGATCCGGCAGAACGCGGAGAGCGCGCGGCAGGGTTGACGGACGAGGTACGAGGCCGGGGCCCTCACCGCGTGGTGAGGGCCCCGGCCCTGTGTGAAGGACCCCTGTGCGGAGGACAAGGTCAGGACGAGGGCGTCGGCCCTTCCAGTTGCTCGCAGATCCACTTCATGGGATCGGCCATGTTCGAGCCGTAGGTGGCGCCGTTGTGCGTGCCGCCCGCTATCTCCCAGAGCTTGGTGTGGACGGGCCCCTTGCCGTACGTCGCCATGAACTTCTTGACGTCGGACATGGTCTTCGCGTTCTCCCGTGTGCCGACCTGGAAGGCCAGGTAGACCTCCGGCCCGCCCTTGGCCGCGAGTTCCTTCGCCAGCACCTCCGGGTTGTTCTCCTGCATCTCCTTGGGGTGGCCGCGCCACAGCGGGGAGTCGGGGACGATGTCGGGGCCGTTGGCTATGGCGGCCTTGAACCTGTCCGGGTACTTGAGCACGGACTTCAGGCTCGCGAAGCCACCGGTCGAGGAACCCATGAAGGCCCAGCCGTCACGGGACTTGATGGTGCGGAAGTTGGCCTTCATCAGATCGGGCACGTCCTCGGTGAGCCAGGTGCCCATCTTCTGCTGCCCGGGGATGTCACTGCCGTCCCAGTAGATTCCCTTGTCGTCGGGGCCGGGGTTGAGGACGGGCATGGCCACGAGGAACGGCTTGCTGACGCCCTCGCTGTACCACTTGGAGATCGCCTTCTGGAGGGAGAAGCCGCCGGGCGTGCCCATCCAGTAGTTGCTGTTGTATCCGGGGCCGCCGGGCAGGGCGATCAGCACGGGGAAGCCGCTCTTGGCGAACTTCGGGTCGTCGGTGTACTCCTTGGGCGCCCAGACCCACACCTTGCCCTTGAACCCGGACTTCTTTCCGTCCAGGGTGACGACGCTGATGTGCGTGCCGTCACTCATGGTGTTGGCGTTCTTGAAATCGGCCTGCGGACCGGTGGGCATGAGCGTCTTGGAGTCCACGCCCTGGGCGGGCTTCCCGCCGTTCGCGTTGTCCGCCTGGCCGTAGCTGACAGAATCGCCCTTGTCCGTGAAGGGCGGGATCTGGAAGTAGCTCATCACGGGCCAGGCGACGAGCCCGAGCGCGACAACGGATGCCACCCCGACGAACCATCGCTTGGCGCGGGACGCGCGCCGGCGCCCTCGGGACTGGTACCCGGCAGGTGGATTCGGGTAAGACATCACGCAACTCCGGCTGCTGCTGCCCGCAGGGGCAATTCGGTCAGTTCTGTCCTGTCGTCCCTCCAGGATGAGCGAACCGGGGCCGAGGGTTCCCTGAGCGGCCGATCACGCGTGCGTTGCCGCAACGGCTGTGACGGAGGGTGCCGAACGCGTCACACGAAAAACTCCGAGCGCGCTCCGCAACAGCACGATTACGCTCTTTTTCTCCTCGCGCGGTCCGCAAAGAGGAGGCGGCTCTCCAGGGGCTCCCCCGCGCCTGTCACCGCACAGTGTCCGGAATATCAATTTCCGTTCAACCCTTGACGACGACAAAGTGCGCCTTCAACATTCACGCAAGGACCTCGCCTTTCCCGAGGCCCACGATGTCATCGCCGTGCGGCCCTGGTCCTGCTCCCCCTCCCAGAAGGCGAAGACATCTATGAGTGACCGCACGCTCACTGCGGCCGATCTCCAGCCCGGAACTGCCTCCGGTGCCCCTGCCCAGCCGGCGTCCCCGCATGTCGACGCCGGTGACGCGGGATACAGCAAGGATCTCAAGTCCCGCCACATCAACATGATCGCCATCGGCGGGGCGATCGGCACCGGTCTCTTCCTCGGCGCCGGCGGCCGCCTCGCGAACGCGGGCCCCTCCCTGTTCATCGCCTACGCGGTGTGCGGCGTCTTCGCCTTCTTCGTGGTGCGCGCGCTGGGCGAACTGGTCCTGTACCGGCCCTCGTCCGGTGCTTTCGTCTCCTACGCCCGTGAATTCATGGGCGAGAAGGGGGCGTTCGCCGCCGGCTGGCTGTACTTCCTCAACTGGGCCACCACCGGCATCGCCGACATCACGGCCGTCGCCACGTACACCCATTACTGGAGTCTGTTCAGCGACATTCCGCAGTGGGTGCTCGCGCTCATCGCCCTCGCGGTCGTCCTCGCCGTGAACCTCATCTCGGTGAAGTACTTCGGCGAGATGGAGTTCTGGTTCGCCATCGTCAAGGTCTCGGCGCTCGTGGTCTTCATGGGCATCGGCATCTTCCTGCTCGCGACCCAGCACCCGGTCGACGGGCACACCCCGGGCCTGTCCACGATCACGGACAACGGCGGCCTCTTCCCCTCGGGCTTCATGCCGATGCTGCTGCTCATCCAGGGCGTCGTCTTCGCCTACGCCTCCGTGGAGCTGTGCGGCGTCGCCGCCGGTGAGACCCGTAACCCCGAGAAGATCATGCCGAAGGCGATCAACTCGATCATGTGGCGGGTGGGCCTGTTCTACGTCGGCTCGGTCGTCCTGCTCGCGCTGCTGCTCCCCTACAACGCCTACACCGGCGGCGAGAGCCCCTTCGTCACCGTCCTGTCGAAGATCGGTGTCCCGGGCGCGGCCGGAGTGATGAACCTCGTCGTCCTCACGGCGGCGCTCTCCAGCCTCAACTCCGGTCTCTACTCGACCGGCCGCATCCTGCGTTCGATGGCGATGTCGGGCTCGGCGCCGAAGTTCACCGCCCGGATGAACAAGGGCCAGGTGCCCTACGGCGGCATCCTGCTCACCGCGTTCTTCTGCGTGCTGGGTGTCGGGCTCAACTTCGTCGTCCCGGCGGACGCGTTCGAGATCGTGCTGAACTTCGCCGCGATCGGCATCATCGGCACCTGGGGCATGATCATGCTCTGTTCCCTGCTGTTCTGGCGCCGTGCCCGCCAGGGCCGGCTCGTCCGCCCCGGCTACCGGCTCCCCTGGGCCCCGTACACCCAGATCGTCACGCTGGTCTTCCTCGCCGGTGTCCTCGGCCTGATGGCCGCCGACCCCGGACCCGGCCGCACCACGGTCCTGTGCCTGCCGCTCATCGCGGCGGCGCTGGTCGGCGGCTGGTACGTGGTCCGGGGCCGGGTCTCCCGGACGGCGCGCGAGCGGGCCGAAGGCTGAACTGTATGAGCTGTACGAGCGGTACGGGCTGAAGTGCCGTGCGGGGCGGGGCTGTCGTGAACAGCCCCGCCCCGCACGGACGTCACGGCCGGCTCAGCTCTCCAGCAGGCTCCGGCCCAGCCAGTCCCTGGCGTCCCTGACCCCGGGCAGGGCGAAGAAGTAGCCGCCGCCCGTGGGCGAGATGTAGTCGACGAGCGGCTCGTCCTTCAGCCGCTCCTGGTTGGCCTCGAACTGCCGCTGCACGTCCTGCTGGTAGCAGCAGAAGACGAGCCCCATGTCGAGGTTGCCGACGCTGTCGACGCCCCGGTCGTAGTTGTAACCGCGCCGCAGGATGCGGGAGTCGTCGGTCTGCGCGGTGCGCGGGTTGGCCCTGCGGATGTGCGCGGTGAGCGGAATGGCCTCGCCCTTGGGGTCCTTGGCGTAGTGGGGGACGTCCGTCTCCTTCGCGCCGTCCAGGGGCGCGCCGGTGTCCTTGCGGCGGCCGAACATCTTCTCCTGCTCGGTGAGCGAGACCCGGTCCCAGAACTCGACGAGCATGCGGATGATCCGGACGACCTGGTAGCTGCCGCCGACGGTCCAGGCGGGCTCGCCGAGACCGTCGGTGATCCACACCAGGCGGTTCATCTCGCGGGCGGACGCCGTGTCGGGGTTGGCGATACCGTCCTTGAAGCCGAGGAGGTTGCGCTGGGTGCCGGTGGGACGCGGCGGGTTCTGGAAACCGTCGATACGCCACTTCACCTGCATGGCGCCGCGTGTGTGCCGGGCTATGTCCCGCAGGGCGTGCAGGACGGTGTCCTGCCGGTTCGCACAGATCTGCAAGGAGATGTCGCCGTGGCACTCGGCGGGCTGCAGGTTGTCGTTGGGGAAGGTGCGCATGGGGGTGAGCCGGCGCGGCCTGGCGTGCGCGAGCCCGTAGCGGTCGTCGAAGAGGGAGGCGCCGACGCCGACGGTGACGGTGAGCCGGTCGGCGGGGACGCTCGGGCCGAGGATGCCGCTGTCCGAGGGCGGGGCACCGACCCCGAGGTCGACGGGGGTGCCGCCGGCGGTCAGGAAGCGGGCGCGCTCGGTGAGGGTGCGCAGCAGGTCCGTCAGGCCCTTGCGGTCCTCGGCGATGACGTTGAGGGACACGAAGCTCGCGGCGGTGGGCTGCGGGGTGGTGATGCCCGCCTGGTGGGTGCCGTGGAAGGCGGTGCTGCCGCCGCTGTCCTCCTCGGCGGCCCGCGCCGGGGCGGCCCCGGCCTGCCCGAGCGCGAAGCCGCCGCCGGCCAGCGCGGCCCCGGCCGCGCCCGCCCCCAGTGCCGTCTTGACGAAGCCCCGGCGGCCGGCGGTGAAGCCGTCCTGCGGGCGTGCGGAGTCGGCGGTCATGCGTGTTCCTTTCGGAAGGAGCGGGGTGTGACGGGGGGGTGCCTCTATGTCCTTCGTCAAGCGAAGCGAGGCGTTCGGGGTTCGTAGAAGGTGCCGTCGCGGAGCATCGCGAACAGCACGTTGATGCGTTGCCGGGCCAGGCGGAGAAGTGCCTGGGTATGGGTCTTTCCTCTGGCTCGGCATTTGTCGTAGTAGGTGCGGGAGGCGGGGTCGTGCAGGGCGGCGAACGCGGAGAGGAACATGGCGCGTTTGAGGACGCGGTTGCCGCCTCTGGGGGCGTGTTCGCCGTGGATCGAGGTGCCCGACGACTTGGTGGCCGGGGCGAGGCCGGCGTAGGAGGCCAGGTGGGCGGAGGTGGGGAAGCTGGTGCCGTCGCCGACGGTGACCAGCAGTGTGGCGGCGGTCCTGACCGCGACCCCCGGCATCGAGG